>NZ_JACGVA010000036.1:0-12467 GCF_014076985.1 Colwellia sp. MB3u-8 | reverse complement strand
AGAAGATTCAAACTCACTTTTAAAACGTTAACTTAACTGTTTAGCTCTTATAAAGAGTAGTTAAGCTATTAAAACCGTTCGTTTGGGTTACCCCTTGGAACTGGAGCGCATTCTAGCGATTTCTGACTTCACGTCAACACCTAATATCAATTAAATTGCGATTAAATGTTTGTTTGCTTTTTAATTGAGCAATGCGATGATAAAACAAACTTATTTTATCAACTTACTGGCTTGCTCAAGGTTATTAACGCGATTTACACCTTCAATCTGTTCTAAAGAAGCCTCATCAGTGTAACGGCTATTAACAAGTATTCTGCATTTGATACCGGCATTACTAGCGGCTTGCATATCAGAGACCTTATCACCAATAAAAACACTTTCAGCTAAAGTCAGCGAAAATTCTTGTTGTGCTTGTATGATCATACCGGGCTCTGGCTTACGACAGTGACATGGCATAACAAATTCATTGACACCTTTCGTTGGATGGTGCGGACAATAGTAAACTTTAGTAATAGTTATTGCTTGCTCTGCAAAGGCGTTAACCATCCATTGCGATAATGCTTCAAAGGTTGCTTGATCATAATAACCTCTAGCAATACCGGCTTGGTTAGTAATAACAAAGATTTGATAACCTTTAGCTATCGCTAATCGGCAAAGCTCAAAGATGCCGTCAATAAACTCAAAGTCTTCAATTTTGTGCACATAGCCATGATCGATATTAATAATGCCATCTCTATCTAGAAAAAGTGCTTTTTTCATTTTACTCTACTTATACCTGTGCTCGACTATTTACTGATGCTAGGCATCTGTACTTCTTTAACCGAAAAAGACGAGATTATCTCGTCTTTTTTTTTACTGACTGTAATTTCGATAATCGCTTATCAAAATTACATACAAAGGCCGCCATCAATTTCGATAACTCGCCCAGTGAAGAATTCATTTTCAAAGATATATTTAACGGTATGGGCTATTTCATCGGCTTCACCTAAGCGCCCTACGGGTTTCATTTTTTCTAAGCGTTCACGCATTTCAGGTTTCATTGCATCTGTCATTGCGGTGTGAATAACACCGGGAGCAATAGCACCAACCCGAATGCCATGGCGACCAAGCTCTCTTGCCCAGGTAACTGTCATGGCAACTACGCCAGCTTTTGAAGCCGCATAATTGGTTTGCCCCATATTACCACCACGTGCAATGGAAGACATATTGATAATAACGCCTTTGCGCTTACCTTCTATCATATGAACCGCCGCTTCTCGACCACATAAAAATACGCCGGTTAGATTGACATCAATGACCGATTGAAATTGATCCAGTGACATTTTTTTACTCACCACACCATCTTTAGCTTTAACAAACATACCATCACGCAATATGCCAGCATTGTTAATCAAGCCATCAATACCATCAAAGTCACTATTAATTTGACTAAAGGTTTTTTCAACATCAGCTTCGTCTGTGACATTGGCAATATAGTATTTTGCACTTGAACCCGCTTCTACAACTAATTTAACCGTTTCTTGTAAAAGCGCTTCATTTAAATCAATTAATGCGAGCTTAGCGCCCTGGGTCGCTAAATTAATTGCCATCGAACGGCCTAGACCTTGTCCACCACCGGTGATCACGATGACTTTATTATTCAAATTCATTATTTTTCCTTTATCTCTATTATTATATTATCTAGTTGATTGGGCTAAAAAACCAATCAATTAATTTACTGTCAACATCACTAATATTTGAAAAAGACCAATTTGGATTTTTGTCTTTATCGACTAATAACGCTCTAACACCTTCGCAAGTTTCAGAATATTGACAACAACGTAAGATTAAATTTAACTCTGAGGCAAAACATTCGCTTAAGCTCAGTGTTTTAGTCGTTTGTAGTTGTCTATATATAATACAAGCACTGAGAGGGCTACCCGCCTGCAATTTGTTTTTTGCCTGAGTCAGCCACTTATTCTCTGTTTTTACATTTAGAATCGCTGTGTGAATATCAACAATGTTATCGAAAGCCAATAATTTGGCTATGTCCGCTTCATTTGCTTTTAACTCAGAGTGTAAGTGATGCTCAAAATCATTAGAAAACCCCAGCAAGGTTTGATCTAGCAATTGATAATTTTTATTATTGTCTTGCCAGTCAACTGTTAATAAATGATCAAAAATATCCTTTTTAGATAAACTATCAATAGTATAATCCGACAAGCCAATATATTTAGCATCTGCGGCATTAAAAACAGCACCTGTGATCCCTAAAAATAGTCCTAGTTCGCCAGGGGCTTTATTTAAAAACCAACTAGAGCCTACATCCGGGTATAAGCCTATTGTTACTTCAGGCATGGCCATTAAAGTACGCTCAGTTGTGATGCGATGACTGGCACCCGCAAACAAACCTACTCCGCCACCCATGACATAACCATCGCCCCAGATCATAATGGGCTTGCTAAAATTGTGAATTAATTGATCAAGGACATATTCTTGGCCAAAAAAGTCATGAGCGAAGCCGGTTTTAATGACTTGATCATCTATTGGTGTTACTAGCTCGTTTAGGTAGTGATAAAGACTAACCACATCCCCCCCGGCACAAAAGGCTTTTTCACCCGCGCCTTGTAAAATAACTACAGCGATACTGCCATCTTGTTGCCAAGCCGTGAGTTGTTGGGTTAACAGTTTAATCATCGAAAGATTTAATGCATTGAGCGATTTAGGGGCATTAAGTTCTGCTACGGCTATTTTTTTATTATTTTTACTGCTTAACTCTGTAAATATCACATCACTCATTTAGTTTTTTTCCCGCTATTTTACTGGTTAATTTTGTTATTTAATTTCGCTATATAATTGCATTAGTTAGCTGCATGGTTAATCAACTATATAATCAATAATTATATAGTTGCATCAATAACCACAACGGTTCGGCCGGTAACTGTGCCATCGACATAAGCGTCAAATGCGTTAGCTAAGTCTTTAAACTCAATGGTTGTGGGAGAAATTAAAGCCAATTTTGTTGGTTTCAAGTCAGTTGATAATCGCTGCCAGCCTTGGGTACGAACTGATATCGGCATTTCCACTGAATTGATACCCAATAAACTCACACCTCTTAAAATAAAGGGCATAACGGTCGAATCCAATTTAATGCCTCCAGCCAAACCAATGGATGCAATATTACCCCACACGCAAGTAGTACGAGTGAGCCAAGATAAAGTATCACCACCCACGTTGTCGACTGCGCCGCCCCATTGGGCATTTTCTAAAGGTTTGGTGCCCATTTCAATTTCATTACGATTGATTAATTGGCTTGCGCCCAATGCTTTTAAATAAGGTGCTTGTTCGACTTTACCGGTAAACGCAATCACTTCATAGCCGATATTCGACAACATATTAATAGCAAAACTACCCACACCGCCTGTTGCCCCTGTCACTACAATGGGCCCGCGTTCAGGCACTTGACCATTGTCTTCCATTCTTTGTATTGCAAGGGCTGCGGTATAACCGGCAGTACCTAAAGCCATGACATCACGTAGGCTCATACCCTGGGGTAAATTAACCACGGAATCCGCTTTAACCCGGGCATACTCGGCGTAACCACCATCATAAAGTTCAGATAATTGTGCCCCACAAACTAGCACTTTATCACCGGTTTGAAAACGCGAGTCTTCAGAGCTAACAACAACACCTGACAAATCAATACCACCGACCAGTGGATAGGTTCTTAAAATACGCCCTTTGCCTGTGGCCGCTAAGGCATCTTTATAGTTAATATCGGAGTAAGCAACTTTAATAACCACTTCACCATCAGTTAAGTCGTTTAAGCTAATTTGCTCAAAACCGCTGGTAATGGTTTTATCGTTTTTATGGATACGAAATGCCGTAAATTTTTTAGGAACTGTTGACATGTTAACACCCTCTCTATTAGTTATTTTAGCGGCTAAGCTGAGAAATTAGACTCAGCCGCTAATAAAATAGTATTACCCTGCCTCAACTGACTTTAAACAAGATAGGCAGCAAAAACTGATGCTAAAGGTTTGTGCATTAACCCGCTGCTGTTAATAATTTAATAACTATCAATGATTATAATTAAAGAAATTTTCTGGCATGGCCATCAAGGTTTTACTGCCGGCTTCAATCGCATGAATATGACCGTCAATTCTTGGTAGTAATCGTTCAATGAAAAAACCACCCACATAAAGTTTTGCTTGATAGAAGTCTTGCTCAGATTGATCTAAAGCTTTTTCTGCCATCAAGGCCCACATATAGCCATAACTCACTAGACCAAATGCGGCCAAATAATCAGTAGCTGAGGCACCAACCATATTTTTATCATGCGCTTGCTCGGCAATGATCAACTCAGTAACCGTTTTTAACTTTTCTAAAGCACCGGCCAAAGGTTGAACAAATTCTGCTAGCACTGGTTTATGAACGTTTTTTTCAATGAATAAATTGATTTCAGTGAAATAAATCTCAAGAAATTGACCTTTGTTAGCAACAACCTTACGACCTAGTAGATCAAGCGCCTGAATACCATTGGTGCCTTCATAAATTTGGGCAATGCGCACGTCGCGTATCAGTTGCTCTTGGCCCCATTCACGAACATAACCGTGGCCACCAAAAACCATTTGCCCTAAGCTACAGCTTTCAAAGGCCATATCGGTCATAAACGCTTTTGCCACCGGCGTTAACAGCGCAACTAACTGCTCAGCTTGTTGTATTTGCGCTTGGTCAGCAGAGAATTTAACAATGTCGAGTTGTTTAGCAACATAAGTGGAGAAACAGCGCCCCCCTTCGTTCAGCGCCCGCATGGTTAAGAGCATTTTTCTGACATCGGGATGAACGATAAGTGAGTCTGCTTTTTTATTGGCCGACTTTACACCCGTAGCACTGCGACCTTGAATACGTTCAAGGGCATATTCTGCCGCTTGTTGATATGAGGTTTCGGCCGCACCAACCCCCTGAATGCCCATACCTAAACGTTCATAGTTCATCATAGTGAACATGTAGTTTAAGCCTTTATTTTGCTCACCGACTAAAAAGCCTTTTGCGCTGTCAAAGTTCATCACACAGGTTGCTGAGCCTTTAATACCCATTTTGTGTTCAATTGAACCACAACTAACGGTATTTCTAGCGCCTAAACTACCATCATCAAGTAATAAAAATTTAGGCACAACAAACATAGAAATGCCACGAGGGCCTTCCGGCGCGCCAGGTATTTTCGCCAATACTAAATGTATAATATTCTCAGTTAGGTCTTGCTCACCACCGGTAATAAATATTTTAGTGCCCGATAAGGCAAAACTGCCGTCGGCTAATGCTTCAGCTTTTGCGGTCATTATGCCTAAATCGCTACCGGCATGAGGCTCGGTTAAACACATAGTGCCGGCCCACTTACCTGAATACATGTTTTCCAGATAAGTTTGCTTCATGTCTTCACTTGCGTGTGCACTCAGTGCCAAACTAGCGCCAGCGGTTAACATAGGATAAAGCGCGAATGAGATAGAAGCAGACTGAGTCATTTCTTCAACAAACGATTGCAACATTTTTGGCATACCCATGCCGCCATGTTCAGGATCGCCACTTAATGCTCCCCAACCACCTTCACAATACATTTGGTACGCTTTAGCAAATCCATCAGGCGTTGTTACCTCGCCGTTAGTCCAACTAGCACCTTGTTCATCACTATTGCGATTCAAAGGCGCGATAACACCAGACGTTAATTTTGCCCCTTCTGATAAAATCGCATCTGCGGTGTCTTGATCAATAAGTTCAGCCACTGCCGGCATGGTTGACCATAATTTTTCAGCATTAAATACTTCATGTAATAAAAACTGCATATCACGCATTGGCGCTTGATAATTACTCATCATTCATACCTATCAGGTTACTTATATAAATTGAACACGTATTACATGTTACGACGATACTGTCCACCCGCTTCAAATAATGAATTAACAATTTGTCCTAACGAACAAACCTTACAAGCATCCATCATAAGTTCAAAAATATTATCCTGTTTAATAGCCGCCGTTTGTAAACGCTTAAGTAATACTTGTACTTCTGCGTCATTGGCTTGATTTAAACTAGCTAGCATCTCAATTTGATAATTTTTCTCTTCTTCTGTGGCGCGAATAACTTCTTCAGGTATCACGGTGGGTGATCCTGTTGAACTGAGGAAAGTATTAACGCCAATAATCGGGTATTCACCTGAATGTTTTAAGTGTTCATAATACATGCTTTCTTCTTGAATTTTGCCACGTTGATACATAGTTTCCATAGCACCAAGCACACCACCACGTTCATTGATGCGATCAAATTCAGTTAATACTGCTTCTTCAACTAAGTCGGTTAATTCTTCAATAATAAAAGCCCCTTGAATTGGGTTTTCATTTTTAGAAAGTCCTAATTCACGGTTAATAATTAATTGAATGGCCATCGCACGACGAACACTGTCTTCAGTTGGCGTGGTAATCGCTTCGTCGTAAGCATTAGTATGCAAAGAGTTACAATTATCGTTTATCGCATAAAGTGCTTGTAATGTGGTACGAATATCATTGAAATCAATTTCTTGCGCATGCAATGAACGACCTGATGTTTGAATATGGTATTTCAACATTTGTGCACGGGCATTGGCGCCATATTTGTTTCTCATCGCTTTTGACCAGATACGACGAGCCACACGGCCAATAACAGCATATTCAGGGTCGATACCATTTGAGAAGAAAAACGATAAGTTAGGACCAAACTCGTTAATGTCCATGCCACGGCTTAAGTAATATTCTACAAAGGTAAAACCGTTCGCTAAGGTTAAGGCCAACTGAGTGATCGGGTTCGCGCCAGCTTCGGCAATATGGTAGCCAGAAATAGACACTGAGTAGAAGTTACGCACGCCTTTTTCGATGAAATATTCTTGCACATCACCCATCAAACGCAAAGCAAATTCAGTTGAGAAAATACAGGTGTTTTGCGCTTGATCTTCTTTTAATATATCCGCTTGAACCGTGCCACGTACTTGCGTTAAGGTTTTCGCTTTTATCGCTTGATATACCTCGGGAGGTAAAACTTGATCGCCGGTTACACCGATTAACATCAAACCTAAGCCGTCATTGCCGTCAGGTAATTCACCTTGATAACTTGGACGTTCACAGCCTTTGTCTTTATAAATTTTAGCAATCGTTGCCGCCACTTCTTTTTCTAAACCATTTTCAACAATAAAGCGCTCACATTGTTGATCAATAGCCGCATTTAAGAAGAAACCTAATAACATAGGCGCAGGACCATTAATGGTCATTGAAACTGAGGTCATGGCATGGGCTAAGTCGAAACCAGAATAAAGTTTCTTCGCATCATCTAAACAACAAATAGAGACACCCGCGTTACCAATTTTTCCGTAAATATCAGGACGAATCGCTGGATCGTTACCGTATAAGGTTACTGAATCAAACGCCGTTGATAAACGTTTAGCCGGCATACCTTTAGAAACATAATGAAAACGACGGTTAGTTCGCTCTGGGCCACCTTCACCCGCGAACATACGTGTCGGGTCTTCGCCTTCACGTTTGAATGGGAATAAACCGGCAGTATATGGAAATTCACCTGGCACATTCTCTTGTAAATTCCACTTTAAAATATCGCCCCAACCTTGATATTTAGGCATACTAATTTTTGGAATATCACTGCCAGATAATGATTTTGAATGGGTAGCTATCGATAGTTCTTTATCACGGACTTTAAATTTAAATTCAGGGTCTTTATAACGTTGAATTTTAGCAGCCCATTGCTCAAGTAATACTTTGTTTTTAGGATCTAAATCTAGCTCGACATGAGCATATAAGGCTGCAAGTTGTGTCACTAAATCAGCAGAAACCTCAGTGTCAGTTTCTTTTGCCGTTGCAATCGCTTGATGAATGCCATAAAGCTTTTGGGCCACTGTTGCTTGCTTTTCAACCCAAGCGTCATAACCGCGGTTATTTTCAGATATTTCAGATAAATAACGAATACGATTACCGGGAATAACGCTACTTTTATTAGCTAAGGTTCCTTCGGTAGAGAGAATATCGCCAACCACTAAGCCAACTTTAGTGTTTAACGCCGTGATCACCGCATTATATAACTCGGTCATGCCACGGTCGTTAAATTGTGACGCGATAGTGCCGTAAACCGGTACTTCATCATCGCCAGCTTCAAACATGCCACGGTTACGTTTATATTGTTTTTTCACATCACGTAAGGCATCAAGTGCGCCACGTTTATCAAATTTATTTAAGGCAATAATGTCAGCAAAATCGAGCATGTCGATTTTTTCTAGTTGTGTTGCCGCGCCGTATTCTGGCGTCATGACATATAAAGAGACATCAGAATGCTCTTCAATTTCGGTATCTGACTGGCCAATACCTGAAGTTTCTAAAATAATTAAATCAAAATCGGTCGCTTTTAAAATATCTAATGTGTCATGAACATACACAGACAAGGCTAAGTTTGATTGACGTGTTGCTAACGAGCGCATATAAACACGGTCATTATTCACCGCGTTCATGCGAATACGGTCACCTAATAACGCGCCACCCGTTTTACGCTTTGACGGGTCAACCGACACAATAGCAATTTTACTGTCACTGCTGGCCATTAAAAATCGACGAATAAGTTCATCAACTAATGATGATTTACCTGCGCCACCGGTACCGGTAATACCCAATACTGGGGTTTTACTAACGGCAGCAATCTTACGAATTTTATCAAGGTTACTTTTATTTTCTGCTGGTGCGTTTTCTGCGGCTGAAATCAAGCGCGCAATCGCTTGTTTTTTATCTTGCAGTGGCACGTCTTTCTTTAAATTAGCTACGTCGTCTTTTTTAACATTAACGCCAGTTTTAAAATCACAACGTTCTAACATGTCGTCAATCATACCTAACAAGCCCAATGCACGACCGTCATCTGGCGAGTAAATACGGGTAACACCATAATCTTGTAGCATTTTAATTTCGTCAGGTAGTATCACGCCACCGCCGCCGCCAACAATACGAATATGCTCACAACCGCGTTCTTTTAATAGGTCATACATATACTTAAAATATTCGTTATGGCCACCTTGATAAGAGGTCATGGCAATCGCGTTTGCGTCTTCTTGAATAGCGGTGTTAACCACTTCTTCAACACTGCGGTCATGACCAAGATGAATAACTTCTGCACCACTTGATTGCAAAATTCGGCGCATAATATTAATAGCGGCGTCGTGACCATCAAACAAAGAGGCCGCGGTAACAATACGGATTTTGTTTTTTAACTGATATCTTGCTGTATTCATCTCATACTCTCTTATGTATCAAAATTTTTTTCACAATGAGTTTTTCACACTCGGTTCAAGCCGTTGTAACGAAAAAACTCGCCATCATGAAACAATAATTATTTTAGTCATCACGACCGACAAAGGGCTAAAGCACTAGTTTTGGTCGTAAAAGTTGATCATGTAAACTTCATAATAAAATTAGACCATACTAAAAATGTAATGAACATTGATTTTATTGTCAATTTGATGGACTATATTGTGATTAGACCAGCTAACATAAACCTTATCATTAACCTTTAGAACCATAGGATAACATGGCAAATATCAAGCTTAATACATCAGCCGACATTCGCTTGTTTATCCCAGTTTTTTTATTAAAAAAGTTATCAAAGCATCGCTTAACTGACGGTTTATATCCTGTTTCATTAGGCATCACACAAGCGAATAACAACTATAAATTACAACAAGAGAATAACCATTGCCATACCTTAATTTACTGCTTGTCGGGTGCGGGTAAATTAGCTTACCAAGGCAAAGAAAGAGTTATAGAACGTGGCGATCTTGTTATTATCAATCCTAATGCCGCGTTCACTTTTACCCTTAATAAAACTCACGGTTCGGTAAAAAATCACAGCCAAAGTGAAAAACAACTGACCAGTCGTGACAACAAAGCAGCTGACAATATTGTCTATTGGATTAATTTTACTGGCACATTAGCACAAGACTTTGCAGAACGACTGTTAATGAAAATGGACAGTGGCAAAGCACATGTGGGAGTCTTGAAAACTATTGTTAGCGACTTTGATCATTTACTGGCATTGGGCGCTCGAGGCTATACCGCGACAAACGTTATTCACGCCGTTCATATTTTGCAACAAGCGTTGAGTTTTCTTGCCCTGCAATTGCGTTTAACCATGTTTAATAATAGCTCAAGTTTTGATTTGGAAGCGGTGGAGGCGTTAATGCGCAACAGTTTACACCAAGAACTAAGCCTAGATACGCTAGCGCATTATAGCCAGCTATCAAAATTTCACTTTGCAAAAAAATTCAAAGAATTAACCGATAGCTCACCTATTCAACATTTTATTAATATGAAAATTCAACATGCCTGTTTACAACTAGATAATAGCGATATTGCGATTAAAGACATTGCTAGCGACTTAGGCTATAGCGACCCTTATTATTTTTCGCGCCTGTTTAAAAAATTAGTGGGTATTTCACCAAAGCAATATCGTGATTCTCGTCATAGTTCATAAGTGTTTTAGCGCAGGTATAATAGCCATTAACTGCCCTGTTGATTAACTACAATTCAAGTAACAAAGCACTTTTTTCATCCTACCTTTTTCACCTTAATAATAAGGGCTATCAACTTAGCCCAACCGACCACTACATCTTGTGTTTACTAGATTTAACCTCTTCGATCACTTATGCCACATAGGAGACATTAGCTATTACAGGTAATCAGACAATATGGATTAGATTTTGAGTAGTTTTCCCGATGCAGCAACTTGTTATGTGCTCTGCTTGAATTATGATCAAAGCTTAAAAGCTAGTTGTCGATAAATACGTGACCTAAGTATGCAAATACACCCATCATTATTCCAGTAAATAGCTGTGCATGGATAAGATAAGAAAGCTTCTTTAACTCTTTTGGTGTGTATCTCCAGCTTATAAATAAACCGAATGCTCCCTGCCAAACAACAAAAAATAGAACGGCTGAAAAAAATAAAATGTCCATGGGTATGCCCATAAGGGCAATATGTAAAAGAATTATTGCAACTGAACCTATGCCAAAATAAATATGTGTGCGATCTAGAAACCGAATTAGTTTCTAAAAAATATTTGCATCTATAGGGGATGAATACTCAGGTAGTATACGCCTTGATAAGGCTCCTTTCCCAAGCACTAATTTAAGTGCTGTTCGAAAATAAATAAATAACCAGAAATAAAAAAACACCAAGTAGTCATTTCTACTACATAAAAATTCTGTGAAATGTTCATCACATTTACACCAAGTTAACGGAGGCGAAATGCCTCAATACTTAGAGTAGAAAAAATTCAAATATTATGGGCATCAACTGAGCTAGAAAAGAGCAATATGATCGCGCAAGCCTTTTAGATCTAGTGAAGATGTGTCGACATTAATTCCGAACGGTTTCTCTTACTACAACCTTCACTAACCAGGCGAACGGCAATGGTAAACGAACAGCCTTCCATAGGGGTGTTTGTTTTTAACGTTGTGAAAACAGTTGAAAAAAGGCCAGAAAAATTTGACTTTCGCTCTTTAATTGATCTAAAAAATAACGTTAATTCTACTGCACTCTAGTTGTCATCTTAGTGTTTTTTTTGTTTTTTCTCAACTTTAGCTATAATCAAAATAACGGCATAAAAAGAGTAATCTATGGACAGAAACTCAAAACAGGGTGTATCAGATAAAGCAATACAAACTGTTTGTATTGGCGGTGTGTATATCATAGATAAACGAATTGGTTATGATAGAAGACTTAAAAAGTACAAATACCAAAAAAAGTATGACCGTAGACTCAGTAAATGGGCCAAAAGCATTAACCGACGTAATCTATCTATTTATATTGTTATTTAAAACGTAAGTGATCAATATAGACCCCATAGTAAGGTACAATTAAAGCGAAGACATACAATTACTAATTTCGAATATTAAATAAAAATGCAAATCTTTACTTCTCCAATGCGCACTATCGAGACATGATCACTTTCGCCACAAAGCCAACCTAATTTCGCATTGAATTCACCACAACCAATAGTCCACTTGGCCACCATTGCGATCGTTCATCATCGAATTATTAATGCTAACTTTGTGCGCATTGAAGACATAAAGCACCTCAGAACATAGAGGTCAACTTTAAGATCATACAGCTGATATAAAATTCATACTCCTATAGCGCCTTAGGGTGATTGCTTTAACCATGAAGCTGGTCATTACTATTTTTAATGATAGATCCAATTTTTATCTTCCGCTGTTGATTATTTCAAGATTGGATAACCCTTATTGGCGTTCTCAATTCTGGAAGACCCAAAGGATTATAAAGTAATATATTATTCTTTTTACTCCAAATTAAAAGTATCTTGATATTGAGTCAAACTCAAAAACCGCCGTATAAATAGATAGCTAGCGGAATGAAGATTATAGAAACCAACGTAGATAAAAATACTGCTA
>NZ_JACGVA010000035.1:0-252 GCF_014076985.1 Colwellia sp. MB3u-8 | reverse complement strand
TCCAGTTCCAAGGGGTAACCCAAACGAACGGTTTTAATAGCTTAACTACTCTTTATAAGAGCTAAACAGTTAAGTTAACGTTTTAAAAGTGAGTTTGAATCTTCTGAAAAGAAAGTTTAAAAAAATCAAATAAAACGTTGACATTAAAACTCAGGTGCGTAAGATACGCACCTCGCTTCAGGCAAGGCCTGCAGCAACGAATTACTTTACGGTATAGAGCGAATGAGATTCTGTATCGGTTAGTTATCTTCT
>NZ_JACGVA010000034.1:0-384 GCF_014076985.1 Colwellia sp. MB3u-8 | reverse complement strand
CCGAGGCCGGACTTGAACCGGCACACTCTTACAAGCGAGGGATTTTAAATCCCTTGTGTCTACCAATTCCACCACTCGGGCATCGAGAGTATTTTTTATAGTAGAGATTGGGACCCTACTTTGACGGTAACAACTGTCATATTTGGAGCGGCTGACGAGACTCGAACTCGTGACATTCACGTTGGCAACGTGATGCTCTACCAGCTGAGCTACAGCCGCTTCGAATTTTTACAATACATCCAACTGATATTAATCAGTAATGGTACCCGAGGCCGGACTTGAACCGGCACACTCTTACAAGCGAGGGATTTTAAATCCCTTGTGTCTACCAATTCCACCACTCGGGCATCGAGAGTATTTTTTATAGTAGAGATTGGGACCCTA
>NZ_JACGVA010000033.1:0-403 GCF_014076985.1 Colwellia sp. MB3u-8 | reverse complement strand
AGAGCGAAAGCGACGACAAGGCGCAGCAAACTGCCAGCGTTGGTTGTGTGCCTAAATGCTAACTTTTAAATCCCATAACGTCACTTTAGGCTTGATTGATATCAAGTTTTTCTGCTGTGTTAAATCGACCATATTACTGATGAAATGGCCATCGAGTGCTAATTGGTTAAATCATCCTGTTGAATTTTCTCGTTGTGAAAATGATAAAAGGTGATCGCAACTCAAATAGAAAGGGGGTTATGTTGTTACCATTAAAAATGGGTGGCTATGTATTTTACAATATTGTGAGCATCTAGAGCGAAAGCGACGACAAGGCGCAGCAAACTGCCAGCGTTGGTTGTGTGCCTAAATGCTAACTTTTAAATCCCATAACGTCACTTTAGGCTTGATTGATATCAAGTTT
>NZ_JACGVA010000032.1:0-307 GCF_014076985.1 Colwellia sp. MB3u-8 | reverse complement strand
TAGGGCGGACTTTAGTCCGCCACCGTTAAGCAAGTGATTAATGCTATCGGCCAACAAACATTGGCAGCCGGTATTGTTTTTTCTTTATCAGTCTTAATACTAAAAGCCGTTAAATTTCATTTAACCTGATGGACTGAAGTCCATCCTACATAGAGCCTACGGGTGACTATGTATATTTAGGTGACTGTTTTGTAGGGCGGACTTTAGTCCGCCACCGTTAAGCAAGTGATTAATGCTATCGGCCAACAAACATTGGCAGCCGGTATTGTTTTTTCTTTATCAGTCTTAATACTAAAAGCCGTTAAAT
>NZ_JACGVA010000031.1:0-23701 GCF_014076985.1 Colwellia sp. MB3u-8 | reverse complement strand
CTCGTCCTGAGCATCGCTGCTCTTTCACATCCATGTGATCGCAGCATACCGCTCGTCCTGAGCATCGCTGCTCTTTCACATCCATGTGATCGCAGCATACCGCTCGTCCTGAGCATAAAAAAGCCGACTTAACGTCGGCTTTTTTAAGATGTTTTGTTAATTACATCGCTTAGTGTTGATGACCGCCAGCGCCGTGGGCGTGACCATGCTCAACTTCTTCAGCCGTTGCTTCACGTACGTCAGTAACGTCTAAATCAAAGGTCAGTACTTTACCCGCTAGTGGCGGATTAATATCAACGGTAACCATAAATTTACCCGCTTTAACAACAGTCACTTGGCGTTGACCATCGTCAGTGTTAACTACCGCTGTCATGCCCGCTTTCCATTTGGCACTTGGCGAGGCTAAACCTTGCATATGTTTTACCGGCACACGTTGAATAGCGTCTTCTTTACGCTCACCATAAGCGTCTTCAGGCTGTAAGGTCACTGAAAATTTATCACCCGTTTCTTTGCCTGTTAAAGCGTTTTCTACGCCGACTAACATATTTTTGTAACCGTGTAGGTAAGCTAGTGGCTCATTAGCATATGAGTTTTCTATTTCTGCACCCGTTTCATCTTTAAGTATGTAGTGAAACTGAACAACGCTTTTATCAGTAATTTTCATTTTATTTCCAAACAAGTATTTAGCATTAAACTGCCATCATAAAATGGCAAAAAATTGTGCGTGAGTCTTGCCAAGGAGTTTAACAAAATAGTCATACCAATTGAATGAATGAATTAAGCTCTTAGCCAAAATTATTTCAATAGCTATATTTTCTGCCTTGAAGTGAGATTACCACTCGCGTTTTAGCATTAGGTTAAGCCGATGGTAGAAGGGTAACTAATTTTTTCTGGTCATTTGAATGCCTTTAATATTTTACTTATTTTAAGCTATAAATCCTTCCAGTTTCATTAAACCATTAAAGTTTAACTAAACAATTAAATACTGATAATGCAGAAAATAAAACAATTACTCACAGACTGGTCTAACCTGTTGATACTTCATCAATAACAAGGTAGTTTAATAACAACTAAGTTACCGTAGTCACTTTTATGCTCAAATTACACTGCTTAAATGGTTATATTCAAAATATTTATCTCGCCGAGTACCCAGATAAGCTGCTGTTGCTTGATGGTTGCTGCCGAGCTGATGTTGATATTTTAGAAGACTTTATCATTAACGAACTTAAACGTTCGATGTCGGATATTGCCTTAATTGTCGTTACACATATGCACCCAGATCACGCAGGAGCGGCAAAGCTATTACGTAAAAAATATGGTTGTAAAATAGCGGCGGCGAATGTGCCAGGGCAATGGTATTCAGGCGTTGACGGTAAGTTAATGCACTTAACCGATATGTTATTGACTTTATGGGTAGCGGGTCGCCATAAAAAAGCTAAAAAGTTTATCTATTATTCAAGCTCGCTGATACCGGATTATTATCTTATTGATCAGGTGGTTTTACCGGGTTTTGAAGACTGGCAAGTGCACTTTACCCAAGGTCATACTGACCGAGATATATCTTTGCATCATCAAATAAGTGATCAAATTTATGTTGCTGATTTAATGGTTAAAGTCAGGGGCAAATTTATTCCACCCTACCCAGTTTTTTACCCTAATCGCTATCATAAATCTCTGATAAAAATTAAAGCCTTGAAAGTTGAATCTGTACTTTTAGCGCATGGTGCAAAAGTTCAATTAACTGAACAGCAATGGCAACAGTTGATAGCGCTAGCACCAACTCAACCTGTTACGCATTGGCGTTCAGTAAAAACAAAACTCAAACGGGTGTTACTAGGTAAGAATAACTCTGGTTAAGTAGGTTTGACTTTCTAGCTTTGGTAAATCCAAGCTAGAAATGATTTTGACTCGTTTACGTTGGTAAATGAAATCAGTTTTGTACCGTTTTTATCAGTCACTGCGACATTATTTTTGTTAACAGAAATTGACCGAACGGGTGAGGCGATCGAATAGATCGTACCTTGGTATGTATAAGACATAATAAACTCTTTTAAAGTGCGCTTAAACGCATGAACAAAAGCTATATTATTGTATCGTGGAACTTTTTTATTTGAAAAAATAACTACTTTTTGCGATAAAAAACTCGAAAAATCAGACAATAATTTAAGCTTAATAAATTAAGTGATGACTAACTGTGAAAGGGAAAGGCAAAACGCGATTTTATAAACAATCGGTTAAATAGACTAGATTTGAATAATTAACGTTGAGAATATATCTTTAACAATTAGTAAAGTAAAGCTTTATTTTAACTTTTTATGATTACTTTTATGATTACTTTTTATAGTCCCCTAGTTTACTTCACACAACGGGGAAAGACCTTAAGAGGATCGCTTAAGGTCATAACTTAAGCGGATACTTGAGCAAATACATCAGCAAATAACGCCCAGACACTAGATGGCCCTTCATAACCAAAGTCGCTTAGTGCTCAATAACTCTAAGCCCACTAAATCGACAGTTAGTCATTAAATTTGTTTAATGCCATCGCCAAGTTATGAGTGGCTTTCATGGCGCGAGTACTTAACTTAGTGACGGAAATAAAACCATGCATGCAGTCATCATAATGCTCGTGATAGGTTTTTATACCTGCAGCGTTTAGTCGTTCTGCATAAGCAATACCGTCATCCCTGAGCGGATCATATCCTAGGGTTAATATATAACTTGCTGGTGACTCGCTAATATTTTTTGTTTGCAGTGGGCTAACTAATGCCAAAGTCACTTCATCTGGAGTATTAACATAATGACTGATAAAGTAATCCATCAAATCGCGGGTTAACATTAAATCTTGATTAAATTTTTGGTAAGAGCCAGTCAAACCTTGCATATCTACTATCGGGTATATTAAAAACTGAAATGTCGGTTTTACTTTAGCCTGCACTGGTAGCTGTGTTTGCAGCGAATGCAATCCGATTATACAGGCAAGGTATCCGCCTGCGCTATCGCCGCCAACCCCTATGTGTTTGGGATTAATCTTAAGTGCTTCAGTATGGTCATTAATATAATTCCACGCATCAATGGCATCACAAATAGGGGTGGGAAATTTATATTCTGGCGATAATCGGTAATTTACAGAAATAATATTCATCTTGCCGTACTTGGCTAAATATCGGCAAAATCGATCATGGCTATTAATGCTACCGATAACGCAGCCACCACCATGAAAATATACTAGGGTTTTTTTAAGCTTTTTGCTTGTTGGGTAATAACGACGAATTTTTATACTGGTGTTGCCGCTATTATGGGTACTAACCGGGAGATTTAAATCAACAACTTGATACATTGCAATTTTTTTAAGACCAAGTAGCCGATCTAACAATGAAAATACCGCTCTGAATATTTTTGGCGCTAGCTTATGTAGGGCCGGCATGAATGACAAAAGTTTAGCCGCCATTAATTGCTTTTTTTCTAACTGCTTGCTCTGTAGTTGTGGGCTTTTCGATGGTATAAATTGTGGCTTGCTATCGTGCATAGTAAAGCGCCTTTTTATAATAGGTTAGCAAAGTTAACCACAAACTTTATTGGCTTAACACTTTATTATTAAACCCTTTATCTAGCCAGATAGAACTTAACTCGCTAGCGCAATAAACCGCTCTGTTAATATAATCGCTATTTTTAGTCATGAAACCGCCCATAGTTTATTGATTAAAACGATCTGGTATCAATGTGTTCCATCTGCGGCTCTTGCATTTCATCAACCCATCGCTGCCAAGTATATGGCCATAAAATGGGGTCGCCATCGGCATCTAAATACCAACTTTGGCAGCCACCTACCCAACTTGTGCCTTTTAATCCCTCTTTTACATAAGCATTAAAATCGTCAATAGCCTCTTGCTTAGCTTCAAACTCGTCAAATTCATTTTTACGCCATTTATTGATCATTTTAATCACGTAATCGCTTTGAACTTCACTCATGGCAATAACAGAAAAGTTACCTATGGGTGTGTTTGGCCCTAGCATTAAAAAAAAATTAGGATAATTGGCTAACATCATTGACCGGTATGCTTTTATTTTATGCTGCCAAGCGGTGTCGATATGTAAATTGTTACGCCCGATTAAATTCATTGGCCGCATAAAATTAAAGGCATTAAAGCCGGTCGACAATACTAAAACGTCTACATCATGATGTTTACCGTCTTTAGTGATAATGCCTGTTGCAGTAATTTGCTCAATGCCATCAGTCACTAATTCAGCATTAGGCTGTTGAATAGCTTTATAAAATGTTGTGTTGATAATTACGCGCTTACAGCCTACTTGATAATTAGGTCGTAATTTCTCTCGTAAGGCTTTATCTTTTATACTTAAGGTTAAGTTAGCATGACATAAAAAATTCAGTAAATGTTTTTGTATAAAGTGCCCTGTGACCGCTTTGGTAAAAATATGCTCTAAAAAGAATTTCCCTGCATTACGATGCATTTTTGTAATCACGGGATAGCGAGTCATGAGTTTTCGCATAGTGATTGAAAACTTAAAATCGGCCAGATGCATTAGCCATTGTGGTGTGCGCTGAAAAACAGAAACTTTAGCGCCGGTTTTAATCAGCTCTGGGATGGCCTGAGCGGCGGTTGAGCCAGTACCGATAACGCCAACACGAGTTGCCTCAGATATATTGACCTTGTGATCCCACTGAGCGGTATGAAACTTAGCACCTTTGAAGTCGTCTATGCCGGGAATGTCTGGAAATTTAGGGTGATGCAGGATACCGGTCGCACAAACAATAAAATCAGCAATATAGGTCTTATCTTTACTGCTTTTAACCGTCCATTTACCTGCATTATATTTTGCGTCAGTAACTTCTTCGTTAAAGCGTATGTCGCGCTTCACATCATATTTGTCAGCCACGTGCTCAAAATATTGCTTTATTTCTGGTCCACGGGCAAAAAATCGGCTCCAATTTGGATTGGCTTCAAATGAATAGGTGTACATATGAGCCGGTACATCGCAAGCGGCACCAGGATAGGTGTTTTCGCGCCATGTGCCGCCCACAGCGTCTTTTTTCTCCAAAACAATAATGTCAGTAATACCGGCTTGGCGCAGCTTAATGATCATTAAGATGCCGGTCATACCTGCGCCAACGATGACAACTGACGGATTTCGTTTTACTTGGCTCATGGGCATCTCAGTTATTGTTATGCTTATGGTTATTGTTATTTCTGCTTGATAGATAGTACTGCTTTGACTTTAATAACAATACCGTTTTAACCACCAAGATAGCGATAACAATCCGCTAATTCACTGACACCCAGGCCGCTTTGTTTCTTCACTTCTATTTGCACGTCAATGCGTTTTTTTAAGGCATCAACATGGCTTATAACGCCGATCATTTTGCCACTGGCGTTTAATGAATCAAGCGCAGACAGGGCTATTTCTAAGGTGTCGTTATCTAAGGTGCCAAAACCTTCATCGAGAAATAGTGAATCAATACTCGTTTTTGCGCTCACCAAATCTGATAAAGCCAGTGCTAACGCTAAACTGACTAAAAAGCTTTCGCCGCCCGATAAAGTTTTAGTGTCACGCACACTATCTGCTTGCCAAGTATCAAGCACTTCTAATGCTAAGTTGTCTGATTGTTGGCGTTGTAATTGGTAACGACCATGCAAGCGATTAAGCTGCTGATTGGCTAGATAAACCAAATGAGAAAGTGTTAAGCCTTGGGCGAAACGTCTAAATTTAGCACCATCAGCCGCGCCAATTAAACCGTTTAGGTGAGCAAGGTCGTCAAGTTCATTTTGTTGCTTAAGCATTTCATCAAGTAGTGTTTGTTGTTCATGACGCTGTTGTTGGTCTTGGCTGATTTGTTGGCTTAATTGTCCTTGGCGTATTTGTAATTTTTTTAAGGTGTTAGAGCAAATAATGGCTTTATTATCAAACTCAGCAACCTCTAAGTGATCGTCTATTGCTACATTTGCACTGAAGATTAAATCTTTGAGCAGTAGCTCATTATTGCAGGCTGAATTTTCACCCATTTCAACAGCGGTAACCAGCTGCTTAGTTTGCGCTTGCAGCTGGTTTTTATCTTCGCCAAGTTGTGATAATTGTTGTTGCACTTGCTGTAGTTGTGCCTTAGCTTGTTGACTTTGTTGCTCAATAGTTAACGCTAGGGCTTTTAAGGTGTTGCGCTGCTCTTGGGTTAACAATGCCGCTTTAAAGTCGTCTTCGGTGTCAAAATCACTAGCCGCTAATTGCCTTTGCCAAGTTTGTGTGGCCGCTTGCTGTTGTGGCATTAAACGCTTGATCGCTTCAACATTGCCGTTTAGCTTACCCGCAATATTTTGTTGGCGATTTTTCTGCTCATTAACCCCATTTTGCCACTTAACAAGTAGCTGTTCTTGCGCTTGTTGCTGTTGTTTTAATTGCTGGCGTATTTGTTGAACATCTTGAGCGGCAAATAAGCTTTCGCGCTGCACTTTAGCGTCATTATGCTGTTTTTCTAGCAAACTTAAATCCGCTGTTATGCTTTGCTCAGACACACTCAGTTGTTCAATTTTACTGTGCATTACCGCTAGTTGTTGTTGTACTTGTTGCAGTTGTTCATGATCTGTCGCCACGGCAGACAAGGCGGTTTGATAAGCATGACTTTGTTGCTCAAGTTCATTTATCCAAGCTTGTTGTAATGACACAAGATCAACAAAATTGTCAGCCGTAATAATATTGTTGGATACGTTAACATCGACGATACCCGTATCACTCTCAGTGTCTGTATTGGCTTGATTAAAAACAGCAAAGCATGCTGGCATAACTAACTGACACCTTTGCATAAACACCGTTAACTTTTGCCATTCTTGCGTTATTTGCGTAAGTTTATCGATAAGATTTTGCTTATTTTGCACGATTTGTTGTTGCAGTTGATTTAACTGCAGCGTTTTATTTTGGCTCAAGTTCACTAAGTTAACTAACTGCTTTTCTAGCCTCGAAACTAATTCAGCTTGCTGTTGCTGCCCTTGTTTTAATTGCTGCAATTGGTTATTAACATTATTTAACTGTTCAAAATTTTGTCGCCGTGCTTGTATGTCTGCTGTTATTTGCTCAAATGCTGATAATTCAACAGCCATGTTTAATAACTCACGCTGCGCTAACCAATGCTGAGTTAAATACTGCTGTTCTTGTTGTTTTATTGCTTTATTTTCAGTGACTAAGTTAAACCTTTCTTTTAAGCGATCTTGCTCTGAAGATAAGTTTTTCCCTTGAAGTTCAAGTTGTTCTAAGTCAATAGTGAGTTGTTTTAAGCGCTGCTGATGTTCACTTTCCACTGAATCATCACTTAGCGCTTGATAATCAGCAATGGCCGGGTGTTGCTCTGAGCCACATAACGGACATGCTTCATCGGCATGCAAGTTTGCTCTATGGGCACTAAGCGACATAATAGTTTTTTGTTGCTCGACAATTAACTGCACATCAATCAAGGCCGTTTTTTGCCGTTTATAATGTTCACGCAAAGGCGCTAATTGCTCAGCTAAGCGGCTTAATTGTTGAGTGTCTGTGTTAAGTGTTTTATCAATATCATGCAATTCAGCGCTTAGGGTCTGGTAGCGTTGGGCATTAAGTAGCGCTTGTGCTTGCTCATTAATAGTGGCTTGCATGCTATGCAAATGCTGACTGAGTGCTTGCTCATTTTGACACTGAACTTGCTGTAATAGCTGGGTTATATCCTGCTCTTTCGTACTAAGGCTTGCTTGCTGTTGTTTACATTCAGCTTCAAGTTCAACTAATTGCTCTTGCTCTTTAGTCAGTTCATTCGCCAATAAGTTAGCTTGTGTTTGCCAGTTTTTATCTTGTGTGATCAACTCAAAACTAAGCTGTTTTTCATTAACCATTTGAGCCAATATATTGCGCCATAATGGCAAATGCTCAGGCAATGTCGCCAAATGCCCTTGTTGCTCAATAATGACTTGCGCTTGGCTGATTTTATCTCGCTGCAATTGCTGTTGTTTGCTTAACTGTGCGCTTTGCTCTGTTGCTTGCGTTAGCGCTTCGTTGGCGGCACTTGCTCGTGCACTTTGTTGAATTTTTTGCTCGGTTAGTTGACTAATTTTGCTATCCAGTGGTAGCACTTTTTCAACAATTAACTGCTCAGTTTTATCTTGCTCGGCAAGCAGCTTTTCATGAGATAACAAAAAATCTGTCAGTGATTGCTCAGCATGTTCAACATGGCTTTTACTGTCTTTAACATCCACCTCAAGCAAGCTAGCTTGCTCATTAAGCTCAACAAGCTGTTGATTAACATAATTGTGCTGTTGGTAATCAACACGTAAATTTTCAGCCGGCCCTGACAAAGCTAACGCTTGTAACTCTGTAGCATGGTGGAGCTGTTTTTGCTCTGCTGATGCTTGTTGTTGCTCAGCAAGTAATTTTTGTTTATTGGCTTGCTGCACATTTATTAACCAACTGCGAATTTGCTGCCAATGGGCTATTTGTGCTTCAAAAGGTTGCTGCTGCAAAGTTACCTTGTTTAGCTCAGCATTAATTTGCTGTTGTTGCTCGGCGCTTAATAATTGCATGCCGGTGCTTTTAGCCTGCAATAATTTTAACTCGTTACTGGCCTCTTTATGTTGTTCAAATACCGCTTTTGAAATGTCGCCATAAATTTCACTACCCGTTAGCTCTTCTAATAAATCGGCACGTTCATTGGCGGGGGCATTTAAAAAGGCGGCAAACTCCCCTTGCGACAGCATCATAGATTTTCTAAAGCGAGAAAAATCCAAACCGGTTAATCGCGCTATTTCTGTTCGAATATCAGAGACTTTAGTGGCAATAACTTCGGCTTCACCCGCGGCTATATCACTGTCACCTTCGCTATTAAATTCACCTGTAGTGATTAACTTTGCTAACTCGGCAGTCGGTTTTTGTAGATTACCTTCGACACTGTTTTTAGCTCGGCGTTGACTCCAAAAGGCTCTATAGGCTTGACCTTTAACTTCAAATTCAACCTCAGCTAAACAACTCGCGGTATGGCGGGTCATTAACTGGTTTTGTTTATCTGAAATAGTCAGTCGTGGTGTTTGGTGATATAACGCCAAACACATGGCATCGAGTATGGTGGTTTTTCCTGCGCCGGTGGGGCCAATAATGGCAAAAAGCGCACTGGTGTCAAAGGGTGACTGAGTAAAGTCAATTTTCCAATGACCTTTCAAAGAATTGATATTTTCAAAGCGTAGCGATAATATTTTCATTATTTTTGCTCCGTTTTACTGGTCGAGCCACTATGTGCTTCGCTGTGCTCTGAAAGCGATTGCTTACTTGAGTTAGCCCGTTGCGTTTGTTCTGCAATAGTAAGGTATAAACTATTTAAGCGCGTTTTACGTTGCTGCTGCTCGTCACTATCCCAAGGTTCTAGCGCCATGCGCGCGTCAAATACTTCTTGAACACTTAATTCACTTAAGGTGACTTTCTTCTCATGACTGGGCATTTGTTGACGCGCTTTTTTACTGCGCCTAACGAGTAACACTTCAACAGGCATTTCTTTGACTATTTGCTCAATTCTGGCGCTTAAATCTAGTAAATATTCTGCACTTTCAATTTCAATATCAAGCCAAATTTTATCTTGCTTTTCAGCCTGACTATTTTGTGAACCTATATTTTTTAAGTCCGTATTTTCCGATTCTGCATTTTTTGATTCTAATGTTTTAGATTCAACAACAGCAGAAATATCTTCAGTTAAGGTTTCTAAATGTGTTTTTACCATCGCCAAAGGTTGAAAGCATGGCACCTTGCATAGCTCGACATTGCTAAGCTCTCCGGCCTTAAATTGTGCAATAACAATACTTTTTTGGGTATTAGCTTCATCAAAACTTAATGCGATGGGTGAGCCGCTATAACGAATATGCTCACTCTTGGTCACTTTTTGTGGTCGATGGATATGGCCTAAAGCTATGTAGTCAGCCGCCGGAAATTCACTGGCGGGAAAGGCTTCTAAGGTGCCAATATAAATATCACGCACCGACTCACTCGTTGATGCGCCAATGGTGGTTAAATGCCCTGTGGCAATAATAGGTAAGCGGGTGCCATCAGCTTGATTAAGCTGCGATAAGCCCTGCGCTTGTTCAAATAAGCCTTGATAATGTTCAGTAATAGCTTGCTGCAATGAACGTTGCTTTTCATTGGCCGATTGCCCAGCGTAGCTTTTAACAATATCGCGCGGTCGAATAAATGGAATAGCGCAAATCACCGCTTGCTGCTCAGTTTTGAGGCTGTTAAGCACAAAAACTTGCTCGGCCATATTATTGCTCACGGCAGAAATAACTCGTGTTGACAATTGCTGCAATATTTTTTGCGACTCTGTGAGCATAGCAACTGAGTCATGATTGCCCGCCAGCACCACTAATTGGCAATGTGTTTGATGCAACTTAGCAATAAAATCAAAATACATCTCACGGGCATAACTTGGTGGTGTGCCGGTATCAAAAATATCACCCGCGACAATAATAGCGTCAATCTGCTGGCTTTTTGATTGTTCAATTAACCAATTTAAGAATTGCTGATGTTCAGGTGCGCGACTTTTGCCATAAAAATGTTGGCCTAAGTGCCAGTCAGAAGTGTGAATAATTCGCATAATGTAGTGCACGCCAAAGTCATAAAAACCAAAGCAATTATTCTACCCACTCTCTACCAAGCTTGCTACTAGCCAGTAGAAAAACCTGTAAAAAGTACCATAATAAAATAATTCATAGGGAGAAAGGAATGGGGACTTCAGGAGAAGTAAAATATCAGCTGATCTACTGCTCTTAAATTTTTAAATCTCTACTCATTCCTTTCTCATGCTTTCCTGCTTGTAAACAGTACGATAATTAAATGAACACTTTCTCGATGTGGCTAATTAAATTACTCAACTATACTTATGTCAAGGTCGTCCTTGTTCGATATGAACACCATAAATAACAAAGGAAAATGTCATGGAGAATCAAATTGTTTGGGTAGATATTCCGGTGATAGATTTAACCCGCGCTATTGAATTTTATAGCGCCCTACTGAATGGCCAGGTGAAAAAAGAAGCCTTTGAGCATTTCACCATAGGTATATTGCCGCATGCTCAAACCAATGTTTCCGGATGTTTAGTACCCTCAGCGCCTGAACAAATATTTACCTCTGGGCCACTAATTTATTTTAATGTTAATGGCCGACTTGACGACGCCATTAAACAATCAGAAATGCATGGTGGTCGACTAGTTGAAGACAAATTATCCATCGGAGGACATGGCTTTCGCGCTATTATTCATGACTCAGAAGGCAACCGTATTGCACTACATAGCAATACACCTTAATAGTAAAATGGTTACTCTCAGCGGATAAATTGACTTGAAATCATCAATCATGTCATAACCTAGCCAAAATCATAGTCGGCACCTAGCCAAAATCATAGTCGGCTAGCCGGCTCTCGCCATAAAATCTTGATTGCGCTGCACAACCTCGACAGTAGAGATGATGCAAGATAATTTGCGCAACAGTAATAAAATTACGCCATCGAAATATCAAGCTTGCTTGCTCGATAAAATACTGCAGAAAATGAAAGCAACTCACCGAGAAATTAATTTTAAAACAACCCCCCCATTATTACCTTGTTCCAACTCACATCATGCCTTGTTTTCGCTTTATTTTTATTAAGTCAACTCGCCATAATATAAATACAAATGAGTTTAATTATCATTTGCATTTATATTAATATGTTATTACACTTCCACCAAATACAATTAGTTATCATTACCATTTAGGTTTATTTATGAAGATTTCCAACATATTAGTGATGTTTTTAGTAAGCACTGCGGCATTGGCTGATGAACAACAAAGCATAACGCTCGCTGGAGAAGACTTATTAGCACAACAACAGAAAATTGCTGACATTGAACTTCAGCTTAAGGCTTTAAAGTCGCAATCTGACGCCATGTTAGCAATGAATACAGCAGATCAAACCTTGTCGCTAGATAAAAACTGGCAAATAAAGTCTTATGGCAGTGTGAGATATAAAAATGAGCAAGTATTTAGAAATACCCAAGATTTAGATCCAAGCAGGCGCGCGAGTACGGACCTAGAAAGAGTTGTACTTGAATTGGTTTACGATTTCACGCCGAAATGGCAAGTCGAGCTAGAGCTTGAGTATGAACATGGCGGTACAGGTGTAACACTTGAATACGATGGCTTTGAAGAATTTGGCGAATTTGAAAATGAGATAGAGGCTGGCGGTGAAGTGGTGGTTGAAAAGCTGCAAGTGCGTTATCAAGCTAATCAATATCTGGCGGTAAAAATGGGTCGCATTTTTGTTCCTGTCGGTTTGGGCACAGACTTACATCAACCTCACCAATATATGACCACCGAGCGTCATTGGAGTGAGTCCACCATGATCCCACAAACTTGGAATGAAACCGGGGTTAATGTCATCACTCATTGGCAGGATTTTACCGCACAAGCGCTATTAACCACGGGGTTAAATTCAGAATATTTTCGAACTTATCAATGGGCGGCTACTGGCCATCAGAAACGCTTTGAACAAGTTAACTCTGATGATTTAGCGCTCACCTTTCGCCTTGATTATGGCGATGTCAAAAAAGATAAGGGCATTGGATTAAGTTATTACACCAGCAATACCACAGATAATCGTAATAACCAGAACAATATTGCCGGCGACGGTAATTTACAAATTTTTGGTGTGCATGGAGCGTGGAGCGCAGGTAACTGGTTAGCAAGAGGACAGTACTTATTTGGCCAGTTAGAAGACAGTGAAGCGATTACTTTAGCAAATAAAACTACGCCCGGCTTAAAGCCAGGAAATTTCTCTCAAGTGGGTAGCGAAGCTGAATCGGCTTTTGTTGAATTAGGTTATAACGCGCAAGGACTTTTAGGTTTGTCATCACCACTGCAAATTTTTGCTGCTTTTGATTATGCTAATCCGATCAAAAAAGTGGCTAATAGCATCGCTACTCCTCGCTTTGATAAACAAGAGTTATCAGCCGGCATTAATTATTACCCTATTCCAGAGTTGGTTTTCAAAGTACAAATTTCCGAGCAGCAATATGCTCAAGAAAATCTTGATAACACGCACTCAGTGGCTCTATCTCTGGGCTATTTCTTCACTATATAAACGCATCATAAGCGCATCGATATCACTCAAATTAAAAGAGTCACATTAAGCAAAAGTCACAGAATAATAATTTTAAACTTTAAAAGGACATAAACATGTACGTAAAAAAATCTTTGGTCGCCGCAACTTTATCCGCAATTATTTTATCGGCTTGTGGTGGTTCATCATCGGAAGCGGTAAGAGAAGCGCCGGTAATTAATAACAGCTTTACTTTCAGTGCGACTGAAATGATCACAAATTTAACCAATGACGTGATTGTGGCGGGTTATTTGTCATTAAGCACTGAAGCCAACAAATACCATTTAGCAACCTTAACCTTATTCAACTCCCCTACTGCTGAAAACTTGGCTGCAGCACAACAAGCTTGGCGTGATGTCCGAATACCATGGGAGCAAGGTGAAGCTCATATTTTTGGTCCCGTAGATGCACTCTCAATCGACCCACATTTAGATACCTGGCCATTAAATACTAGCGACTTACAAGCGTTATTAGCATCTCAGTCAGGTTTTACTGCCGAGCAAGTTAAATTATTTAATGATGACGTACAAGGCTTTCACACCATGGAGTTTTTACTGTTTGGTGATGGTCTAACAGACAATGAGAAAACGATCAGTGAAATGACCTCGCTTGAGCGTGAATATTTAGTGGCAACGGCTGAAGTGTTTAACGAGTATGCTCAGTCTTTAGCGGATGCTTGGACAGTTTCTTATGATCCAAGTGATAGCAACTCACCTGCCTACAAAGAGTTACTCTTAACGGCGAACAATAATGTTTATGCGTCTGAGCTTGGTGTGATAGAGGAATTAATCCAGGGGATGATTGGCATTATTGATGAAGTCGGCAATGGGAAAATAGCCGAGCCTTTTGGCACAAGTTTGAGTACTACGGATACTTCATTAGTAGAATCACAATACAGTTGGAATTCTTTAGCCGATTTTGCCGACAATATTCAAGGCGTTCAAAATGTCTTTCGCGGTGAATTTATCAATGGTGCAGATAAACAAGGCATTATCGACTTTGTCGCAGCCGCTGACAGTGAATTAGCAAGCAGGATGAATAACCAAATTAATGATGCCCTCACCGCCATACAAGCCATTAAAGGAGAACATAACTTACCCTTTAGGCAAGCAATTAACGACGCAGATGCCCGTTTAAGAATACAAAGTGCAATTGAATCTCTATCGCTAGTTCAAACCTCATTCGAACGTGATGTATTACCGCTGCTAGCACAATGGCATGCAAACTAAACGCTGTACTATTTAAATTGACAGTAATACAGAGAGTTTTGTTGCCATTTAAAATAGGCCGCGTCAGCAAGACTCTCCTGTGTAAAAGCCTTTTTAGCCGATTTATAAAACGCATTAAAAGTTAACATAAATGATAATAATCAAGCAGATAAAAAAACTAAATTCGAAATTTATCTTTGCGTGTTTCACGCTATTGCTAGCGCTCTTACTGACCAGCTGCGGCGGTGACAGTGCTAAAAGCAGCGCCGCACCCATAACAAAGCCAGACCTTACTTACCCTGATTACGCTCATGTACGTTTATTAGCGGGTAACGCGACAGCAGAAAATGCCAGTGATTCCGGTCATGGTTTTTCAACCCCTATAGCAAGGTTAACCGAGTCTGAATTAGCTAGACACTTGGCAGGAGATGCGCATTTTGAAACGTCATTTACCACAGCGCCAAACAATGCACACCCAAATCTCGATGGGTTAGGACCTGTATTTAATAACCAAGATTGTAACTCTTGCCATCAAAGAGATGGCCGCCCAGCGACATTAACTGTGCCGGTTAAAGCGCAGCGACTACTGCTTGGTGCTAATGCCGGTATATTCCTGCGCATTAGCCTTGAAGATGGTCAATGTGACGCGCCATTAGCGGCTAATAATTATTGTCAAAACACTCCCGTTAACGGCTTTGGTAGACAATTATTTCATCGCGGTGTGCTCAAAGCCCGTGATGATTGGCAAGTTAACCCCTTTATTGGACAAGCGAATGTTTTCTTATCATTCGACTATACAAGCGTTACTTATCCTGACGGTGCAACGGTGACATTGCAAAAGCCTGTGTTTGAAATTGAAGCCCCCTACGATGTTAGTACTGAAAATAGTTTCAACAGCGCCCTTTTGCAAAGTAATGTTCGCTATAGCCCAAGAAACGGCATGCCTATTTTTGGTTTAGGATTGCTTGAGCTCATAGCCCAAGACGATATATTAGCGCTTGGCGATGAGCACGACGCGGATGAAGATGGCATTTCTGGGCGTGCTAACTGGGTTTTCGACGCCATCAAAAGCCAACGTGGTGAACAACGACCGGTTTCCTTAGGACGCTTTGGCTGGAAAGCCAACACACCAAGTGTGCGCGTACAATCACTTGCGGCACTCCATGGCGATATGGGCATTACCAACCCGTTATTTCCAGAAGAGAGCATCGCCAACTCCATTATGCATGAAAGCTATTTAGCGCGAACAGGCTTTATTGATACCGGTATTGATGAGTTTGGTCAAACCGAAGCATCAGCAATTTTTTCAGATGACCTGGTATTTTATGCGGAAACCTTAGCTGTGCCCTCGCGACGTAACATTAACAATGAAAGCGTATTAAGCGGCGCAATATTATTTCAACAAGTTAATTGCACGGGTTGTCATACCCCAAAGTTTACCACTGAAGTCGGCGATGTATTGATAGGTGGTCGGGTTGCTCCTGAGGCATTGAAAGGTCAAACTATTTATCCGTTTACCGATATGTTACTCCACGATATGGGCGAAGGACTGGCCGATAATCGACGCGATTTTATGGCTTCAGGTAAAGAGTGGAAAACTCGACCGTTATGGGGCATAGGATTGACTAAAACGGTTAATCCTGCAGCAGGTTTTCTGCATGACGGTAGAGCAAGTAATATCGAGGAAGCTATTTTATGGCATGGTGGCGAAGCACAATCGAGTAAAAGCGCTTTTATGGCATTAACCGAAGCTGAACGGGTATCACTTGTTGCTTTTGTGATGTCATTGTAAAAACTAACCGTGGCCACTTTAATCAAGCGTGCTGTTCCTGTTAACGATGAACCGCACTCACTTGAGCACACAACTATTGGATTACTCAGGATAACCGGTTATTTTTTTAATATTTTGATAAATAGGTTTTAATTGCCGATACATTTTTCGATAGACCTGCTGATATAATTTATTATACAGCTTTACATTAGCTTGGTTGGGTAAAAAAGTTTGCTCGAGCCGGGTCATCGCAGTAGTCGCTTGTTGGTAGTTTGCAAAATAGTCCAGACCTACGGCAACATTAATGGCGGCGCCTAGCCCTGAGGTTTCAAAAGTATGTGGCCGGTGTACAGGTAAATTAAAAATATCAGCGGTAAGTTGTAAGGCGGCATCTGACTGCGAGCCTCCACCTGAAACCACTAATTGGATTATTTTACATTTTTGACGTTTTTCTAAGTTTTCTTGCCCTTCTCTGAGTGCGTAAGCTAAGCCTTCTAAAATTGAGCGATAAATATGGGCACGAGTATGCACGTCACCAAAACCAATAATAGCGCCTTTAGCTTCAAGGTTTTTTAGCCCTGGCGACCAATAAGGTTGCAACATTAACCCCATCGACCCTGGCGGTACTTGCGCGACTAATTGATCAAATAAACTTTCCGCGCTGACCCCTAAAGTTTGCGCTTTATCTATTTCATTTTGACCAAATTCTTGCTTAAACCAATTCACCATCCAAAAGCCACGATAGATCATCACTTCGCTATTAAAGTTATCGGGAAGGGCTGAAGGATAAGGCGGGATAAAAGCTTGAGGTTCAACATAGTTAGTGTTGTTGGTATTAATGGTGGCCGTCGTGCCATAACTCAAACTGGCGGTGTCTGGGTTAATACAACCCGACCCTAATACTTCACAGGCTTTATCAGACGCTGAGGCAATTAATAAGGTGCCTACTTTTAAACCCGTATGAGCGGCGGCGTCAGGGGTGATCTCACCCAGCACCTCACCGGGTTTGACTAAACTCGGTAACATTGAGCGTTTCACGGGTAAAGCATGCCATTTCCAGTCCCACGGGTGTGCCCAGTTTTGTTTTTTATAATTAAATGGCAAATAACCCACAATACTGCCAACCGAGTCTTTAAATTGACCGGTTAATTTGTAACTTAAAAAACCTGATAATAATAATAATTTATCGGTCTTTTGCCACACTTCAGGCTGATATTGCTCAAGCCAATTGGCTGGTGATTTACGACGAAAATAATCAACCACTTTACTTTGACCTATCAGGATAAATCCGACGCGCCAATACCAAGGCATAAGCTTATTTTTTTGGCATAAGCGCTGATCAAGCCACAAAATAGCCGGCCGTAAGGCGTGGCCATTTTTGTCCAAGTTAATCACGGTGCCACGCTGTGTGGTGACAGTAACGCCAATCACTTTCTCGCGATAGCCGTGTTCAATAACTTCGCTTTGCTGCCAAAGTTGCTGACAACACTGCCCTAGCATTTGCCAAAAATAATCAGCCTCTTGTTCAGCCCAACCCGGTTTTTTAGAAAAATAGGCTTGCAGCTCAATACGGCTTTTAGCCACTAGATTGCCCTGTAGATCAAATAACAAGGCACGAACACTTTGCGTGCCATTGTCGATACTTAAAATCAAATCACTTGTCGGGTTTTTTGTGCTTTTTGTTGCGCTACTTTCTGTCATATGTCACTTATACCAATATAATTTCAAGCTTCAGCAAATTAAACGAATTTTGCCCTAGGGTTAAATATCGACTACTTTTTTATTGTTATTTTAATAACATCACGATGAATAAGACGAACACAGCAGGTTAACCTGCCGGAATAGTTCACCTGGATTTTGCTAGGTCTGTATTTGTTGCTAAATATTGTTGCTAAATATTGTCACTAAGCCAATTTTTGCCAACGCCGTCAAGCAAAAACATAAACCTCTGACTCATAAAAGTCAAACCTACAAGACTAAAAGTAAACTAAGCTTGACATAAAGGACATCACCACTTATATTCAATATGTAAAGTTAACTTAACCTTTAGTAAAGCAATGTCGACATAGGAGTCAACATGATGACAGACAAAAATAATGAAATAATCAGTAAAGCAAAATCTTGGCAGCAGAAAAATAAAAACAGTACAGCAAAACTCGGCTTTTGGAGCACTGCTTGGGTATTAAGCATGGCACTGACTAATTTTGGTCCACGATTTATATGGGACTTAAACATCAGCTTAACTGTGATAGCCGTTTTGCTAAATTTAGCCTTAGGTTTAAAAATGGTGTTGGCTAATATAGCGCATATAAAAGCTTTAGATGAAATGCAGCAACGTATTCAACTCAATGCAATGGGCATTACCTTAGGACTTAGTTTAGTGGTTGGCTTAACCTATTCAAATTTGGATGTATTAGACCTGATAACTTTCCATGCTGACATTGCTCATTTGGTGATCTTTATGGGATTGACCCACATAATTACCATTTTTATTGGCAATAGAAAATACCAATGAAAAATAAACTGAAAGTACTGCGCGCCGAGAGAGACTGGACACAAGCACAACTTGCCGAGGCATTAGAGGTGTCTCGCCAAACGGTCAATGCCATAGAAAAAGGTAAGTTTGATCCCAGTTTACCACTGGCTTTTAAAGCCGCCAGGTTATTTAAACTGAGCATTGAAGAAATTTTTCAAGATGAAGGCTAGTAGCAAATATATTGCAGTGGCGCCAGTATAGACGCGTCACTGCAATATGCCATTTCACAATAACGTTAGGACATAAGTTCAAGTCGCGAGACGCGAATAATTATTATTTTCAGCTCAAGTAGATATTTAGCGGCTGAATAAACCGCTTACCCATCATGAAAAATAAGCCTTTGGCTAGCTAAAAAAATGTCAATTAGCCTAACAGTTTACCTAAACCGTCAGTGAGTATTTTTTTTGCTTGTTGCCCTTGTTCTGTGTCCAAGTAGCTTTGCGCAGTAGTAATAAAATTACTGATCATTTCAGGCTTTAACCCTAAAGCTTCAAATTGTTTTTTAACATGATTAATCGATTTTAACGAATCACTGTATTGTGATGCTTGCTCAAGTAATCCACCTAAGCCATCGCTAGCACCTGAGTTAAGTTTACTCATATCAGGCATTTGACTAACCAACCCTTCAACACCCGGTATTGAGTTAGCCAATTGGCTAAATTGCTCAGTTGAGACATTACCTTTAACATAATTAAAAATAGCGCCCATACCACCAGCGGCTTGGTTTGCATTAACATTTAATGAGCGAGTTAACATATCAACCAATCCATCAGTGCCTTGCTTAGCGGGAGTCTTTGAGGCTACACTTTGCTCAGGTGTATCACCTAATCCAACAAGATTTTTTAAGCTTTCAAACCAGCTTGTTTCTTGCCCGATAGCCGAGCTACTTAACGTTGAAATAGTTAAAAGTACGATTAGTTTTTTCATGTCAAATATCCATTTTATAAAGAAGTTAATCAGGCGTAAAAATAATTATACAACATAAAGCAGAACTGCATATACCGCTTTATGATTACAATGCCATGACAACTAAAATAACAGCTGAAACCCATAACCTTTGGCTGCAAAGCCAGCATCAAGTTTAAGATGTCGGTACTTAGCTTTGCCGGGAACTAAAAGCTGTGCCTAAATCATTTTTAATTCCCACTGAAACAAGCATCTTAAGGTGATTTGGGTATATAATGGTAATAAGTAGGATAAAAATAAGTCAAAATATGAGTCAAGAAAACGAACAATTACACAATCCTTTACATGGATTAAAATTAGACACGCTACTAAACGAATTAGTCAGCCACTATGGCTTTGATATTTTGGCTGAGTACACGCGCATTAATTGCTTCAAAAGTAATCCAAGCATAGCTTCAAGTTTAAAGTTTTTGCGTAAAACTGAGTGGGCAAGAGAGAAGCTTGAACGTTTTTATCTCTATGATTATAAAAACTTACCAGAAGCCGGTGAAGATGAATTCGAAACGCCACCGCGCCAACGGGTTATTCCGTTACATATCAAAGCTAAAAAACCAAAAGTATTGGTTCGGGGTGAAGCGATTATACCGCTAAGCAAAGATAGTTTTAAAGAGACTCATCGTGCTAAACCTGAAGATAAAAAAGCTTATAAACCTGAGCATAAGCGCGAAAGCAGTCGCCCTAGTGTGAGTGATAAATCAAGTCATAACCGTGGCGAAACTAGCTCAAGTAGTAGTTCAAATAAAAGTTCAAATGAGAACAAGTCATTTGACCCTTATTCTGATGCACCTAGATAGTCATGATATTTTTATCGCTTAAAAAAAGCCCTAAATAACTTGCGCTATTTAGGGCTTTTTTGTCTTGTTTTTTATCTTGCCTAACTTAGAATCCAAGCCTTAAAACCTAAGCCTTAAAACCTAAGTCTTAAGATCTAAGCCTTAAAGCTTAAATCGTGCTACTGAATCAGTTAACGAACCTGCCAATTTATTTACCTCATCGCTTCGATTCGATAAATCTTGTGACTCTGCCGCATTATGTGTTGCTGCTTCTGCCGCTGCAGTCATAGTGACTTCAATATCTTGACTAAAAACAAGTTGTTCATTCGACGCTATGCTAATGCTTTTACTCATTTCATCAATGGTATGCAGTGCAGTGTCAATTTGTTTGATGCCATGGCTTAACTCTTGGCTTTTCGAAGCACATTCAGTCGCCTGACTTTGCCCTTGAAAAATAGCGATTTCCGCTGTTTTTGTTTCTTTTTGCAGGGCATTAATCATTTGTTGAATCTCAGCTGTGGATGCCTGTGTACGAGACGCTAATGATCTAACCTCATCGGCTACAACCGCAAAACCTCGACCGTGCTCACCTGCCCTTGCTGCTTCAATTGCCGCATTTAATGCCAATAAATTGGTTTGGTCAGCAATACTACCTATGGTATCTAAAATGCCGCCAATGCTATCGCTATGCTTACTTAAACGTGCCATGACGGCAACTGAGTCACTTAAACTGGTTGACAATAAATCAATACGCTTGCTGTTATCGTCAGCAATAGTGTGCACTTCAACGCTATGTTTTGAAGCGTCTGAAACGTTATTGGCGGTCAAATTTGCTTGGTCAGTAACATTTGATGAACTGATAAACATTTTTTCAGCAATTTTTTTAGCCTCATTCACTCGGGTAATTTGTGCTGATGTAGATTGGGCGATGCGGTGACTTTGCTCACTGGTCACTTTTGCTGATTTGTCTAATGAATAAGCATTCTGACTAATATTTTTCAACAATGAGGTTAAGTCGTCACTAAGTTTATTGATATTATTGAATAAATCACCAAATTCATCTTGGTTCTTAATGGTTAATCTTTGCGTTAAATCTCCCTTTGCAATCAAGGCTAATGATTTATTGGCCTTAGTTAAAGGGCCTAACATTGCACGAGTAGTCGCTATGGCAATAAAAGCCGCTAAAACAACAAAGATAAGCGCCATATATATGGCTAGTTTTTCCCCTGTGGCAACTTTTGCTTTTGTGGTGAGCTGCAATTCATCAAAGCGTGCTTCAGCAAGCGATAACAATAAGGTTAATTGCTGGTAGGTCGCGTTAAAGCTTTCTACTGACAGCTTATAACTGTTATTTGCATTAATGTAATCGTCAAGCGCCTGTTTTTTGTCTTGATATAATCTGCCTGGTTCGACCAATAGCTTATTTATAATAGCAAATTCAATGGCAAACTCTTCAAGTAAAGACTGATCATCAATACCGTCAAATAGTTGCACCATAAAGTTGTAGTTATTAGTAATGTTGGCTGTTAAAAAACTTACCTCATCTTTATGTTGAGCCAAAATATCGAGCTCAGAAATTTGCTGTAAACCTGACATAGTGCCTTTTAGCGTAAACAACATATCGTCTATACGCGCACCCGTGCCAATAATTTCTACGAGTAATTGAGCATTCTCGGGGAGTTCAAGTAATTCAAGATCAAGCATTTTATTACTGGCTTGATGACGACTTTCAATAAATAATTGCAAGTTAAGTACAAAATCTTCATTCGCTGAGGCGACATTTTTTTTCGCTAAATAAAATGTTTCGCTTTGGTTAACGTAGTCTTGATAATGATCCTCGGCCTGCTGCAAAGCTTGCAGCATTTTAGGTTGGTCCATTACTTTACTGCGTAAAACCGTAACAGCAGATTGAAACTCTTGATTTAAATTCGCGTATGCTTGCTCACTTTTAAGTAAGTTAACACTATCTTGTTGGGTGAAACCTGAAGCACCTACTTTTATCATATTAAGTAATTTGATTTGTAAGGCACTACTTTGCTTTTGTACCGGAACAGCTAATAACTCAACATTACTGTTGGCCTTGCTGATTTGAGTTAATGAATGATAAAAAAAAAGGCTTCCTGCAACTAATAAAATTCCTATGGTGCTAAAGCCCATTATTATTTTTTGTTTTATTGTTAATGGTAGGTTGTACATATATACCTCTAGCGTTAGTGATTTTTTATACTCGGGTAATCAAGGGGTAACCACTTAGATTGATAGTCGATTATAAGGCGCTAAAACCAAATGTAAATAGTGGTCAAACCAGTTAAGAGTAAAAACAGAATGATTTATTATGCAGCTAAAATTTATTTTTTAGCCATTTTTATCTTAATAATTAAAGACTAAGTTAGAGCATACACTAATCTAACGCTTTAAAAATTTGAACTCTACTATCTGGTATTAAATCTAATTCAGTGGACATACTTTCAACTGATCGATTGTTATACGACCAACCTTGACAATGTTCACTCATAAATCGAGCACAATTTTTCAACGTTAAGGCTATTAGAGCGGAGCAAAATTTTGCGCTATTTTTGCACCTTGATATATAAACTAGCCCGTGTCGGCACTACAAATTATGGGTATAACCACTGTAGTTATAAAAGGGCTATCCACTTAGCACAACCGACCACTACATCTTGTGTTTACTAGATTTAACCTCTTCGATCACTTATGCCACGAGAAGACCTAATTTCGCATTGAATTCACCACAACCAATAGTCCGCTTGGCCACCAAAGCGGTCGTTCATCATCAAATTATTAATGCTAACTTTGTGCGCAAAGCGGAATAAAAATTTTAAAATTGTTTGTTTTGGTCGAGGTCAACTGTACACCCGTTAGTTGACCTAAGACATTCGACAGCAGAATTGAAAACCATTATGTAAGCGGACAATTCTAAAAATCGGTTTGAGATTAATTTCATGATCAAAAAAGCAAAATACAGTTATTGAATGAGAACATTATCTATGACCGCTGCAAGCTCATTCCTGTCCTACAACAGTCTTTTCTATTCGATTACTTTGCCGAACAATAATATTCAAGTAAGCCTTTGGTTGAACTATCATGGCTCTTGTTAATATCGCCGCTTGTTAGCTCTTTCACAATGGCGTTAGCTAAGCCTTTACCCAACTCAACGCCCCATTGATCAAAAGAACAAACCTGTAAAATAATGCCTTGAACAAATATTTTATGTTCATATAAGGCGATTAAACTGCCTAACGATTTAGGCGATATTCGCTTCATTAACAAGGTATTAGTCGGCCT